>NZ_LR880475.1 GCF_904066215.1 Microbacterium sp. Nx66 | reverse complement strand
ACGGCCGCCAGCACCATCCCCACGACGGTGACTGCGAGCGCCAAGCCGACACCGCGGGCCGAGCCGGGGTCATCGAAGCGGCCCGCAATCCGCTGCGCGCCGACGCCGCATCCTAGTGCGATCACACACAGGAGCCCGCTCATCGCGATCTCCAAGCCCGGAGCCTTCGACATCATCAGGCCAGGCAGTATCGCGTAGGCACTGGCCGCTGTGCCGAAGACCCAGGGCGCCATGGGCACGACGACGAAAAGGAAGCGACGATGCACAGCGGACGGAATCTTCAAGTCCTCGAGTAACGGCCGACCGTCATCACTTGTCCGCCTACTCTCCGGCACCCGCCACAGCAGCGAGAATGATGCGATGGCTAGCACGATGTGCACGAAGTATGGGCTCTGCTGCGGTGCGGGCCCGAATTGCGCGAGCGCCGCAGCAACCCCCGCGCCCAGGGCAAAGCCCGCTGTGAGGGCGAGCGCCGCGCGCCCTGCGCCGCTCCCTTCCCGGGCTCCGGTGTCGAACGGCGCCTGCGACAGCTCCTTCACCCAGGCAGTCCCCACCGCCATAACCAACCCCAGCGCCACACCCGAGAGAACTCGCCCGGCGAACAACACGGTCGGCGATGAAGCGCCCAGCGCGAGCAGAACGCTCCCAGCGACAGCGACGAGCGGAGCAGGAAGGAAGAACGGCCGGCGTCCGAATCGGTCGGAGAGAGGGCCTCCGAGGATCAGAGCGGGCACGATACCGAGAACGTACGCACCGAGCAGAACGTCGAGCACGAGAGGCGTCATCTCGTCCTCCTGTCGGTACATCACCAGCAGGGGGGTGAATTCGTTACCACCCCACGCGACCGCGAAGAGCGCCGCGCACACGGCCATCCAGGGGCGGATGCGGTGCCGAGGACCCGCATCCGGGATCGGGAGGGAGTCCGTGATACTCATGGCAACAGCTCCCGATGTGTACGCCGGATGTGAGATTCGAGCGCGATTCGGAATGCGTCGCTATGCGCACCATCGATCAGCCGCGCGAGCTCGGTGTGGTCGTCGAGGACCCCCTCGAGGCGGTCCGCGCGCTTCCACAGCGATCGCGCCGTCATCCGCCTCTGCCGATCGCTCAACGACGCGAAAAAGTCCGATAGCAGACGGTTTCCGCCGGCATCGACGACCGCAGCGTGAAAGTCCGCGTCCAGGACCGCGAAGCCGTGAAGGTCTTCCCGCGCAGCGGCATCACGCTGCCCCCCGAGGATCGTCTGCAGTCGCTCGACAAGTTCGGAACGCAGCCGGGCATCGCCCGAGACCCGGGAGACGGCATCCGACTCGAGGAGAACGCGCGCCCGCACGATCTCCTCGCGTTCGTGTGGCCTCACCTCAACGACGAACGCACCGCGCTTGGGGTACAAACGCAACCACCCCTCGCCCTGCAGTCGCAGGAACGCCTCACGCACCGGAGTGCGACTCATACCAAGCTCGTTGGCCACCATCCCCTCGCTGATCATGCTTCCCCCAAGTAACGCGCCATCCAAGATCTGGGCACGCAAATGGTGGTAGGCAACCTCGGACGCGGATGCATGGCTAGCGGCACCAGATTCGGTCACGCTTGCCCCCCCTTGTTTCTGAATACAACATAGATACTAGTCGCATACTCTACAAAAGACAACAAGAGAATGGCGGGGTGTTTTTACGGCGCGGCCTGAGCCAGCCTGGGCACAGGTTGTGGGAGTGGACCTGCCGAAAACGATCGTTTACGGCGACGATCTGGCGTTGAGCCTGAGACGGTCTCCGCTAACGCACGCCGGAACGCTGTTTCGGCAGACGATTTTGGCTGCCGTCGCCTGGATTCGAGCGAGGAACCTGTCAGTATCGGACTATGCGCGTGGGTTTGCGAGGGGTGCCTCTGATCGTCGCTGCTTTGGTCGCTATCGGATTGGCTGGCTGCGCGGCGCCTGACCAGACGTCGGAAGAGCGCGCTCGGTCGATCGCGGAGCGTTGGGTGGACGCGAGCCAGCGAGGCGATGAAGAGTCTGCGCAGGGATTATCTTGCGGGCCGATCCTCGGGGCGCTGCGCTTCCACTGGCGCTCGGCCGTCGCCCTCGCAGCGATCTTCGCCGTGCAGTTCTTCGTCACCGAGACCACCGGCCGCTACATCCTGTCAGCCATCCAGGTGCTGATCGCCGTGGGGATGCTCATTGCGCACCGGGCACACATCCTGCCCACGCTCGCCGCACCGTTCCGCCGCACCCCAGCTCGAGAACGTCTCCGTGAGGCTCCGACGGCTGCCCGGCAGTGACGTGAGCACGGCATCTGCTGTGTGAGCGAGACGGTCGATTCCGTTGCGCGCTCGTCGGGAGTCATGGCGTGATGCCGGTGGCGCGTGGCAGTATCACCTCATGGTGGGATCCTCGAAGCTCGCGTCCGTGCTGTACGTCGAGGACGATCCACTGATCGCGGCGATGACGGTCGAGGTGTTGTCAGAGACCTACCGGGTCGATCATGCGTCCGACGGCGAGGTCGCCCTGCGTTTGGCGCTGGGCGCACGGTATGACCTGATCGTGGTGGACCGACGGCTGCCGGGGATGGACGGTGTCGATCTTGTTCGCGCGGTGCGCACGGCGCACATCACGACCCCGGTGCTCATGCTGACTGCCCTGGGCGCGGTGGACGACAAGGTCGCGGGGCTCGATGGTGGGGCGAACGACTACCTGGTCAAGCCGTTCGATTACGACGAGCTGCTGGCACGGCTGCGCGCATTGCAGCGGGGCTTCCAGTCGGGTGGGGCGCGGCGCGAGCTCGGTCAGTGGAGTTTCGCCCCGACAGCACAGGCGGTCTTTGACCCGTCGGGGTACCGGATCGCGCTCACGGCGACGGAGAGCGCGCTGTTGGAGGTGCTCAGCGGGAGTCCGGACCATGTGTTCAGTCGAGAAGAGATCCTCGGGGCGGTGTTCCCTGCCGGCGATTCCGCGAGCTCCGTGGACACGTATGTGCACTATGTGCGGAAGAAGACGACTCCGGAGATGATCGAGACGGTCAGAGCGCGCGGGTATCGGGCGGGGAACCCGTCATGAGTGCGCAAAGAGACCCGGATGCGGAGAAGGTGCGGCGGGCTGCTCGGGTCGTCGCGGTCTGGGTAGGCATCTCCTCCGGGGTGATCGTCCTCGGAGGTGTGCTGATTCTTCTCGCGGTGGTGCTGTCGTCGTCGCGCCGTGAGGGCGAGAGGCACGAGGGCGGGTGGTTCCCGGGTGCGGGCGGCGACGACTTCGTCGTCGACATCAGTGTTCTCGTGCCCGCAGTGGTCCTGCTCGGCCTGGTGGGGGTGCTGTTGCTGGCAGTGGTTGCGAGTATCGCCGCGCGGCGAGCAGCACTCCCGTTGAGCGACGCTTTGCGGCGGCAACGACAGTTCGTCGCGGATGCGAGTCATGAGCTCCGTACGCCGTTGACGGCGCTGACGAGCCGGATCCAGATCCTGCAGCGCCGTCTGGACCGCGGCGAGGACGTGACCGCGACGGCGCGCGAGCTGCGAGGAGACGCGGATCGCATGCGCGACGTCCTCTCCGACATGCTTCTCGCCGCAGAAGGACAGTCGTTCGCCGGAGAATCAGCGGTCCTCGGTGATGCCGTCCGCGACGCCACCGCGGCGATCCGCTCCCTGGCGGACGAAGCGGACGTGAGGATCGACGTCGACGTCGTGGACGCTGTCGTGCCGGTGCCGACGGTGACGCTCGTGCGGGCCCTGGTCGCACTCCTGGATAACGCGGTCGCGCACTCACCGGCAGGGGGCGCGGTCGAGCTCTCGGCACGGCGGTCGGCGAGCGGGGTGGAGATCCGTGTGACGGACCACGGGGCGGGGATCTCCGGTATCGACCCTGCTCAGGTGTTCGAGAGGTTCGCTCGCACTCCCGACAGCGGCCGTGGGCGCGGATTCGGGATCGGGCTCTCGCTGGTGCGGGATGTCGCACAGCGCGCCGGAGGGAGTGTTGTCGTCGAATCGACGTCCCCGGGAGGGACAGTGTTCCTTCTTACGCTGCCCACGACGACGCCGTGGTGATCTCGACGGGTGTCGACCCGATCCACCGTGTGGTGGCTCCAGTCTGCGTGACGAGCAGCCCGGTCCTCGTGTGGGAGGCGGCGATCCAGGTGGTGTCGGAGGGGCCTGCGGCGATGGCGGCTGTGGCCCAGACGTCTGCGTGAGCGAGAGTGTCGGCGACGACGGTGACGGAGGCGATGCCGTGCGCGCGGTGACCGGTGCGCGGATCGATGATGTGGCTGCCGCGTTCGGCCGGACCGGACGTGGCCACAGCCCCGTTCGTCACCTGCATCGTCGCGAGAACTCTTCCCGGGCGGTGGGGGTCTGCGATGCCCACGTCCCAGACCCAGTCCGAGTCCTGTGCGGTGAACAATTGAAGATCCCCTCCGGCATTGACGCCGACCGCTCGAGCTGATGCGAGAAGAGGGGCGAGGTGTCGTCTGCTCGCGTGCTCCACTGCCCATCCTTTGACGTACCCGGTGGGGTCGAACCCGCCCCGCCACGATGCGGCGAAGAGTCCGCCGGTCGCGTGTTCGTAGTCGGCGCACGCGGCAGCGACCTCTGCCACGCGCGGGTCAGCGTCCTGGATGCGGAGGTCACCGGCCCGGATGCGGCTGATGTCGGAGTCGGCCCGGTAGGTCGAGAACACACGGTCGATGTCGCGGAGGTCGGCAACGCACGCCCGCACCGCATCCCGTGCGACAGTGTCGTCACGCGGGTCGACGATGTGGATGCTAATGGCGGTGCCCATGATGTGCTCGACGTGCACGTGGATGTCTGGCGGGGTCATTGTTGTGCCTGATCGACAGCGCTCTGCAGCGAGCTCGTGTATCCGTCGCTGGTGTAGGTGGCGCCGGACACCATCTGGATGTGTGCGCTCTGGCCCTGGACGGTCTCGGAGACCAGCAGCGGGATCGCGTGTGCGTTGATCTGTCGGTCTCGACCGTTGCTGTCGGGGTACTGGAGCGCTTGCGCGTCGGTGATCTTCCCTCCCGTCACGGTGATCTGCACCTGGATGGGCCCGTAGCGCGTCTGGGCGGTGTCGCCGGTGAACGTTCCGTCCGTGAGCCCCGTCGTTGTCCCGGCTGTGGTGGTCGATGCGGACCCGCTGGTGCTCTGGGTGGTGCTGCTGGCGGGGCTGGCGATGTCGGAGGAGGGAACAGCGTCGAGGGAGGTGCGGTAGCTGAACAGGAGGACGATCCCGCTCAGGGTCGCGAGGAGTGCGTAGATGATCTTCTTCATGGCGATGCTCCCTCGGTGCTCAGGGGGTGAACGATTCGGAGTGGATGCGGTCGGCGGTGAAACCGGCGCCGCGGAGGTCTTCTCGTAGAGCGCGCATCCAACTGTCGGGGCCGCACAGGTACACGTCGTACTCGTCCGGGTCAGGGGCGATGTAGCGGAGCAGATCGGGGCCATTCCAGGCGGTGTGGGTGGCCGGAAGCCACGGGGAGTTGCCGCCCGCGCGCGGGCCGGTGAGCGGGAAGTGACGCACCCCGCGCTCACGTATCAGCGACGAAATCGGCTCCCGCAGCAGGGCGTCAGGGTCCGCAGTGTCCCGGACGACCAGGGCCGCGTCACCTGGCTCGTATCGCTCCGCCTCGAGGAGCGATACGAGCGGGGCCACTCCGGCTCCCGCACCGACCATGAGGAGCTTCCGGCCCGTGCGGCGATCTCCGGTCATCTCCCCGAACGGTCCCTCCACCAACACTCGGGTGCCCGGACGCAGCGACGCGAGTCGCGTCGTGCCGTCGCCGACGAGGCGCGCTGTGAGCGCGTATGTGTCTCCCGGAGCAGCCGAGAGGGAGAAGGGGTGCCCTCGCATCCATCCCGGCCCATCCAAGAACCGCCACACGAAGAACTGGCCCGCCCGTGCCTTCAGCGCACGGAGGTCCCGACCGGACACGCGCACGGTGATACCGGCTGCACCGTCGGGTGCGACGGTGTCGACGCGGAGAGCGTGTCGATGCGAGCGGACAAATGGTGCGATGACGCGGAAGACGATGACGGCTGCCGCTGCGACAGTCCACAGTGACCACCAGTAGATCGTGGCCGGTGTTGATGCGAGGAAGTCGCCTCCCGTCCACAACTGGTGGGGCAGCGCGAGGAAGACACCGAGGTAGGCGTACAGGTGTAGAAGGTGCCACGACTCGTACCGCAGGCGGCGGCGGGCACGGCGGATCGAGGTGATCACGACCATCACGAGCAGTCCGGTTCCCGCGGTGGCCAGCAGCATTCCCGGGTAATCCCAGACGAAACTCCACAGCTGATCCCACAGGCCGACATCTGCTGCCGCGGCGTACCCGATGACCAGCAGCAGGATGTGCAGACCCATCAACCAGAACGACCAGAAGCCGACCTGTCGATGAAACCGGGTAATTCCCTCACGCCCGAACCCCCGCTCGAATAGCGGAACCTTCGCCATCAGCAACACCTGATAGAGCAGCAGGTTCGCTGCGACGAGCCCGGAGAGCCTTCCCAGAGTGGTCACGCTCTCCGCAGAGAAACCGAGTACGGCGGTCACCCCGCCCCCGGCCACCCACAGTGCGACGACGAACAAGCTCGTCGCCCAGATCACCCCGAGTGCGGCGACCCGCCACCACGAGGTGGCGACCCGGGGCTTTGATATACGCACGGTCGGCGTGAATGTCGGGGCGGTGCGGAGGGTGCTCATGACGTCATCGTCCACGCGGCCCTCTGAGGGAGCTTTAAGAAAGCCGTGCACCTGAAGCTGTCATAGGTAATTCTCAGGCAATGCCGGTCGTTCCGAGCAACGAGCCGAGTGCGAACGTCGCGGCGAGAGCGAGCGCCCCACCGACCACGACCCTGACCGTTGGCCGGACCGCAGGGTTCCCGCCAATCTTGGCACTTACGAACCCCGTCAGCGCCAGCGCGAGCAGGACGACGGCGAATGTGATCGGGACGCGCAGGTCGACGGGCGGCAGCAGGATCGCCAGCAACGGGAGCAACCCGCCGATAGTGAAAGCAAGAGCCGACGCTCCAGCCGCAGCCCACGGGCTCACCACGTGGTCTTCGGTCATTCCGAGCTCTGCTTCCAGGTGCGCGGTGAGGACGTCGTGGGCGGTCAGCTCTTCCGCGACCTTGCGTGCTGTCTCCGGAGTCAGCCCCTTCGCCTGGTAGATCCCAGTGAGCTCTTCGAGCTCCGCAGCGGGATCGTCTGCCAGCTCCTGGCGTTCCTTCGCGATCAGTGCCCGCTGGCTATCGCTCTGACTGCTGACCGAAACGTACTCACCCAGCGCCATCGAGATCGCCCCACCGACCAGCCCCGCGATGCCCGCCGTCAGCAGAGGAGCGAAATCCGTCGTCGCCCCGGCGACACCCACGACGAGCGCCGCGACCGAGACGATGCCATCGTTGGCGCCCAGAACGCCTGCCCGCAACCAGTTCAATCGCCCACCGAGATCGCCAGAGTGAGGCTCGTTGAGGTGGGCGCCCTCAAGCGCGTTGTCGTCCATGGCGTTAGCTAAGCATCCTTCGACTGGTTTCGCAGACTGATTCAAGATTATCGCGGATTGAGTACAAAACCGGACGGAGTCCCCGCTCGCACGCCACCTGGGCCGCCAACTCCTGAGACTGGGAAGCGGTCGCCTCCAGACGGTCCGCACTCGTCAGCTGCATCAACTCCTCCGAGAAGCGCTGCGAGCTTAGCTAAGCCACACAGCGCTGTCAGTCGCCGCTGGAGGTCTTCTTACGAACCCCAAGACCATGCGTCGTGCCTCGCCTTCGCAAGATTCTCGTCGAGCCCACCGGCGAGCATCTTCTCAGGAGCGGTTGGTTCACCGTCAGGGTATGGCGTGTTCAACCACTGTGCCCGGGTCCAGCGGCTTTGAGTCCCGGTCTGTAGAACACGAAGGACATCGGTCAGCCAGCCGACCACCTTTCCGTCTTGCATCTGGCACGCGGGAAGAGATAGAGGCTGTCGTCAAAGATCAGCATGAGAAGTCGAAGGGTGTGTCCGCCACAGCAAAAGGGCTGGGGACGAGAAGGCGCCGTGACTCGACCTCGAGTCACGGCGCCTTGAATTGTGCCTTGTTACTCGGCTGCCTGCTTCATACTGACATAATTGCGATTATCGGGGAAAATCTGATCCGTCAGATTCGAACATCTGAACTACCATTATCCCCATGGGCCAGAACAAGCGCTACCCCGAATTGCTCGAAGGGGATATCGCCCGGGCGAGCGACAAGATCGACCGCCAGACGCGCCCCGTGGGGCTCTCGGAGCCCGAGCTGAAAAGCTCAGGGATGCGCCGGGACGCCCGCGAGCCGATCCCAGTAACCGCGTGGATTCCCCACCAGGTGCTCTGGACTGAACCACAGCTCATCGAGGCCGAGGCGATTGCCTGGACGCGGGATGCCGTGCTCGTGCGCTGGCGGTCGCCCGACACCGTGCACCCACACCACACATGGGTATGGGCCAGCGCCGTGCAAAGACGGTAGATGCGTCCCGCCGCGGAACGAGTATCGGACGGCGGGACACATCATCGTTGCGACCAGCTGCTAGAGCTGGGCGCTAGACGGCCACTCTCCGCAGCTCCACGATCTTGTCGAGCCGTAGTCCGGTCCAGCTGCCGCCACCATTGAGGACGACGTACGGCAGCTCTCGGATGCCCCGATCACGCAGCTCGTCTCGGAGGCCGGCAGCGTCGACATCGACGACCTGATGCACGATGCCGGCCAGCTCCAACGCTCGTGCCGTGTTCGTGCACTTCCAGCAGCCCTCAGCCCCGTAGACCGTCACCTGTGCGCTCATCGTTCGTCATCCTCTCCGCCTTGTCGGCTCCCAGCCGATGCCTCGGCATCGGTTGGTACTTGCCGCCTCTGCGCGGCGTGGAGAGCGGGTCAAGGGCCAGCCCTGGCTGGATTCCGCAGGAATCGCATAGCGCCCTTGATGCGATCGGAACGCCGTGCAACTCCACCAGCTGGCACAGCGCCGCATCGCGGTGTTAACACCAACTCGGCGTGTCACTCTGGCCCTCGCGGTGTTAACACCAATACGCTCGCGGGTATGACTCGGAGACAGATTCCTAGGGGTACGCGCACCGCGTCCGCGCGGGTGTCGCTCGTGGTCGAGGAAGAGAAGAAGGATCGCTTCGCGGTGATTGCGAAGCAGTCGGGCCTCTCAGGGGCCGCGCTCTTCGAAGCACTCGTCGACCACCTGGAAACCGAGCTTACCGACCGCGGCGTGCCGGCCTGGCTGCCGCAGCCCGAACCTCACGACGGGGAGCTGCCTATCGTCGTCGCTTAAAAGAAAGAGCCCGCCGCGAGTGCGGCGGGCTTCTCCCAAGTCTTTCGATCCGCTGAGTTTGGCGACTGGTACGGATCGAGTTTCGAAGAACCGGTGGGTAACCGGGGCTTCGTTGTGCCCACAGGAGCACGTATGCACAGAGTACAGCAGTCCCCCGTGCTTATCCAGAAGCGCGGAGTTTCCGACCCTCGCGTGTCGACGAACGCCGACCGTCCCCCGGCGCAGCCGGGTAGTCGGCGGCCGCGCGGCCGGGGGCTCGTCCTAGAGCCCGTGGAGGGCACCTACGCGCGCATCCCGGCATGCCGGCCCGATCACTGGCTGCACGCCGTCGAGGCAGCGCTGAGCGTGCCCGAGGTCGAGACGCTGCGCCGCCGGCTCCGTGTCGCCGGCCGCTCGACCGTGCTGCGCGCGTGCCGTATCTGGGCGGCTGCTGCGGACCGTCGCACTGGCCGCGACGTCGCTGTGAGTCACCAGACGGTCGCCGCCGCAATCGGCTATGCCGAGGCCACAGTGAAGCGCATTGTGCGCTTCCTGTCACGGCTGGGGCTCATGGTCGAATGCGCCCGCGGCCGCAACCGGCTGAGCATGGACGAGCTGCACCAGGCGCGCCAGCTTGGCGCGACTCAGCAGCGAGCGGTGGCCTCGACGAGAGCGCTCACGATTCCTCATTCTGTGTATGGCACCCCCCTACCCCTCACCGGGAAAGTTAACGGGTCTACTCCAGTTAAGAAGAACTCACCAACGCGCGCTCTGCGCGCTCGGAAGGCCGAGGCTTCGCCCCGTCCAGCTTTGAATGAAAGGGGCAGATCGGGCAGCCCCCAGCGACGCTATCGACCCGAGGTCGCACGGTTCGCCGGCCAGCTGGTGAACGCACTCCCCCGGCTGCTGTGGACGTCGACCAAGCAGCCACACCGAACGGTCGTGAACGTGCCTGGTCACGGCGTCGAGGTCGTCTGGACGGGCGGTCGACACATCGGACATGTGTGCGAAGCGGTCGAGCGCCACCAGCTCATCGAGCGCGGCTGGACCGTGCAGAGGATCCTCGATCGACTGTCGGCGTTCCGCGTCGAATCGAGGATCACCGAGCCCGAACCGGGCGAGCTGCGTGACGCGCTCGATTGGTTCTTCTGGCTCGTGCAGCGGGCCATCGGTAAAACCGATCGGGCACCGCAGATGCAGGCCACGATCGACGCCGCCGAGCGTGCGACCGAGGCCGCAGCTCGACGCGCCGCAGCCGATGAGCTGCGCGCTCGACTGGACGAGCAGCAGGACGAGATTCAGGCAGCGATCGCAGCTATGCATGAGCAGTTCCCGCGGCGTCCGAAGGTGCGTCGCCCCTACGTTTGAGTATTCACTGAGAGCGAATAGGTAAACGAAGCATTCTGCTTCGTTTATCCTTGTCCTGCCTACCCCACCACGCTGACGCGCTTGCCAACCTCCACCGCTCAACGTACCTTATGAGTAATGGAGGTTGGCAAGTAAATGGTGGGGTAGGCAGGACAAGGACAGAGAGAGATAGAGAGAGAAGGAAAGAGGGGGAATGGTGGTGAGGTGGTTGGTTTTCAGAGGCCCGGATGCGATGGGGAGATGGACTGAGAAGCGGTCACTTGAGGGGGGTCACTGATGTTGTGGAGATGGATAAATGTTCGTGCTTTGCACGAGCTGATCCTGTAGCTGAAAAGCGAAGACGGATCGCCGCGGTGAGTCACCGCGGCAAGGAGGGTGAGACGTGCAGATCACGGCGCGGGATGAACGTATTTTCGAATGGCTGCGAGTGGTGAAGCTCGCAGACACGGAGGCGATCAGGTGGGTTCTTGCCGCCCTCGACGGGCGCAACGAACCCGTGTCGACGAGACGCGCGCAGCAGTGGATCGCGCGTGCGGTCGACGCCGATCTGATCGAAAAAGCGCGGCCCGTTTTCCGCGATGGAGCGATCATCTGGCTGAGCCGAATGCTGAGCAATCGGGCAGCCCCGAACCTCTATCGGGCGACCACCCGACACGAGGTCGCGGTGTCATCTATCAGCTCTCGATTCCTCGCCGCCGGCTACAGCTGGCGTCGTGATCGACAGCCGGCGACGCGTCAGGAGCACGCCGCCGATGGGGTCGCGGAGCGACCCGGCAGCATTGAGTTGATCGAGGTCGAGCTGACAGCGAAGACGCTCGATCGCTACCGTGGCATCTTCACTGACCACACCCGTCGACTGACCGAAGGCGTCGAGCGTGTGGTGTACGTCGGGACGGCCGGCGCTATGCGCGCGGTTGACCGCGAAGCGAACAAGTGGGTGCATCCGTCGCTGCGCGATCGGATCATCACATTGCCCGTGCTCGACGAGCGCGGGCACATCGTCGGAGCGCTGGACTCGCTGTGGAGCGACGTCGACGCACCGGCTGTACCGGAGGAAACGGCCGCCGCAGATCCCGTGACGGGATCTGCGCTGCCGGTGTGGGGAGGGCGGGACTGATGAGCAACCAGGAGCAGACGCCGCAGACGTCAGACGGCGGTTGGGAAATGATGCTGTGGGGCATCGTGAAAGTAGTTGCTGGCATCGCGGTCTTCTTGATCGTGCTGCCGCTCGCGGTGCCGTTCGCGGCATCCGCGCTCACCGGCAATCGGATCGCGAAGCGACACGCTTTCTGGATGACGTACCGGTGGCACGTCTGGGTGAACGTCGCCGCGGTCGCGATCGTCGCGGCCGTGCTCGCCGTAGAGGCGACGCTGATCACGCGATGGATCGCGTCAGGAGACGCCGAGTCGTTTCTACAGCGCCCCGCGTGGGGCGCTGAGCTCGCAGCCGCGGTGTGGCCGTGGCTGCTGCTGAACTTCTTGCTGGGCGTGCTGCTGCTGCCGCTCGCCTGGTCGATCCGACGTCGCAGGATCGCCGAACTTGTGCGGCGCCGGCTCATCCCCGATGTGCTCACGCAGGAACACATCGAGAGCGCGCGCAAGCGCGCTGCCGACATGATGAGCGCGCGCCGACTCGGCCAGCAGCTCGACCTGAAAACGGGACTCGTCACCGCTGGCAAGGGCAGCGGCATCAAGACGCCACCCGGAGCAATCGGCATCGTTACCCGCGCGACCGTTTCCACGCTCGCGGAGAAGTTCACCGATCGGCGCGAAGTGCCGGACTGGACGGATCAGACCGGCCAGTTCGTTACGCTGCCGGCCGCAGCAGGAGGGCTTCGCGTCATGCAGCTCGCGGAGAGCGGCGCGGGCAAGACCGTGGTCATGCACAACGCGATCTTGGAAGTGCTCGATCGCGGGTGGCCTGTAACGTTCATCGACGCGAAGGGCGATCCCGAGGACGCCGACAAGCTCGCGGCGATCGCCCGCAGCCGTGGCTATCGCGTGCGCGTCTCGGAACCGTGGAACCTCTACAGCGGCACCGCCTCCCAAATCACGACGAAGATTCTTCGCATGATCCCCCTGAGCACGGGAGACGGTGCCTTCTATCGGCGCGAGGCCGAACAGGCGCTGCGCGCAATCCAGTCGCACACGGCACTAACCGGGATGCGCGATCTGTTCACACGGCTCGACGACCCGCGCGAGCACGTGCGCGATCAGACGCAGCTCAACAGCCTCATGGCGGCCGTCGATAAAATCGGCACCCGCCGACACGAGCGCGTGCGCGACACGCTGCTGACGGCGCTCGAGCCCTTGGAGCCCTACCTCGCGGCGTCTGGCTGGTCGTACGGAGACGGAAAGGCCGATCTGACGATCGCGCCCCTCTCCCCCACCGACGAGGCCGAAGCTCGCCTAGGTGATCTGATGCTCGTCGACCTGCGCCAGTGGATGACGACCCGGCTGCGCGGCCGGGACAAGAGCCCCGGCGTCGTCTTCGTTGATGAGTTCGCGCAGCTGGTCACCGAAGACAGCGACCCCGGCGACACGGCCGGGACGCTGTTCGAGACGGCGCGATCCGCAGGACTCGGCCTGTGGCTCGCCGTGCAGTCCGTTGCTGGAATCTCCAACGACGAGACAAGGCGCGAGCGCGCCCTGTCGAGCGGCGCTGCGCTCATCCTCGGGCGCAGCAAGGCACCCGAGGATGCCGTCAGCTACGCCGGCACGATCATGCGCCTCGAATCATCAGGCGCAGCAACCGGCGAAGAGCTGCGCGGAGCACGCGCGCAGCACACCTTCGTGATCCCACCGCAAGACGTCCGTCTTGCGACCATGGGCGAGTTCTGGCTCATCCAGGGCGGATCACTGATCCGCGGCCGCGCGCTACCGCCGCAGAAGGTCGCCGCAGTTGCGCCGGCCGAAGATGCGCCGGCTGCCGTCGACGAGCTGCCGCCCGTCGACGAGGTAGCGGCCGAGGGAACAGAACTGGATCGGATCGACGAATAGGGCACCCGCCCCGAGTGTGCACAGCCCAGCTATCGCGGGGCTGACCTGCACACAGTGGGGACGGCCCATGCGGATCACGGGCTCATCGCATTCCAGGGTGTAGGCGGGGTCTGAAGCCACCCGCCCCGAGCAGGGATCGGGCGATGCAGTGCGTGAGATCTCGGAAGCCGAGGGCGGATCCGTGGGGGTGTTTGAGCCTGCCGTTGGTGGCCTCGGTGGGGCCGTTGCTGGCGCCGGGTAGGTCGAAGCCGGCGGATTCAGACCACACCTACACCCCGAATTGTGAAGAGCCGGATCACGTCACAAAACAGCGCACAAGATCCCGAGCACCTTTTTTAGCTGGCGGCCCACTCCCCAGCGGGTGCCGGTTTCTTCGGCTAATGACGACAGGGTGGATTTCAGAGGGGGGAGCGTCTCGCAGCCCGTGGCGATTTCAGCCGCGCGAGCAGCGTACGCGCTCCCCCACTCCCCCGCGTTTCAAGGATGCGCAGCAGACCCAGCCGCCCGAGTTGGGAAGCAAGGGGAACCCACAGCCCTACCGCCGTCGACGATGCCCGAGCTGTCACGTTCGAGAATTCAGACTAAAAGGCAAGTCCCCCCTTGACGTACAAGGCAAGGGGGGACTAGACTTTAGATATGAACAAGGCAGAGAAGGCACAGGCAGACGGAATCGTCGTCGTGTTCAGCCCCGAGGATTCATGCGTTCAATGCAACGCGACCTATCGGGCGCTCGACGCTAAGGGCATCAACTACCGCACGATCACCGTTCCCGACGATGACGACGAGACACGCGGGTTGCTCCGCGAACTCGGGTTCATGCAGTTCCCCGTCGTGTGGGCTCCCCGCGTCGGCTACTGGGCGGGATTCCGCCCCGACAAGATCGACGGCATTCACAAACGAGCGATATTGCCGTCTGATGCAACGTGAAAGACGACCACTCGCGCATCGTTTTCCGCGCGGAGGTCGTTGGTCGCACGAGGAATATCTCGCCGCGGTGCTGCAACGCCAGGTCGCCGACAGGGAAGCCAACGGCACGAGCCTCCGCATCGCCGGGGCGCACTTCCCCGCAGTGAAGACGCTTGAGGACTTCAACCTCGATCACCAGCCCTCGCTGCGTCGCGATGTTCTCGCGCACCTGGCCACGACGACCTGGATCGCGAAAGCGGAGAACGTGATCCTCCTCGGCCCGCCCGGGGTCGGGAAGACCCATCTGGGCATCGGGCTCGGAATCAAGGCCTGCCACGCCGGCTACCCCGTCGCGTTCGACACCGCCACCGGCTGGGGGCGGCGCAGCCGTGCAGAGCGGATCAGGGCGCACGGGGCCCGGGTCCTTGACGCGGCCGTGAGGAATGGGGCTCCGGCGGATCAGGATGCGTGGGGGTCCAGGAGTTCCTTCAACACGGTGGCCTCGGAGATGTCGGAGCGTTTCGCGGCGGTGAGCAGCGTGAGGGCACCGGCTGCTGCCCGTTGCCGCAGGTCCGCGAGCGCGTCGGCATGGTCGGGACCACGGAGCTCCCCCAGGTAGCGGCGGCGGAACTCCGGGTACTTCGCCGGATCGTGGGCGTACCACCGACGCAACTCGGGTGAGGGGGCGACCTGTTTGCACCACTCGTCCAGATGGGCGCGCACCTTGCTCATGCCGCGCGGCCACAGACGGTCCACCAGGACACGGTCCCCGTCAGCGGGGTCGGGGTCCTCGTAGATCCTGCGCACCCGGACCTGCGGCCGCTCCACGGCCTGGTCAACCTCTTCGGGTCCCCCCTGTTCCGACACGTCCCTCCCCCTCCTTCTCCCGCCGAAGTCCGTCCTCTTTCTCGGCGAAGTCCGTCGTGCCACGGTCCCGGCGGTGTGGTGGACGGCATGCGACACGCGTTCTCCTGCCAGGACCGACGCTAGTCGTGTCGCGCTCCGTCCGGAAGTCTGCGCCGGGGGCAGTCCGGGGGGCAGCCCGGGGGCCGTCAGGGGGCAGCCCGGGGGCCGGCTCATCCCTGCGTCTGCAGGATCTCCCCCGTCGAGGTCGCGATCCTGTGTCCCACGCCGTCGACCACCACCTCGAAGGCATCTGTCCCGGGATCGGTGGGCACCGAGGGGCCATCCTTGTCGGCGCCGCCCTCGGCCGTCTCGCCCTCGTCGGTGCCGCCCTCGTCGGTGGGGGCGGAGGACGGGAGGGAGTGGAAGGTCACCGGCCACGGGCTGGAGGAGAGTGTGGGGACTGGCCCGTCGAGCCCCGCGGCCCACGCGTCGAAGCCGGGGACGGACACGCGCCAGCGCTCGGCACCGCTGGTTGGGTCGATGCCCAGCAGAGCGGCACGGGCGGGGGAGGTGTCCGTGGACAGCTCGAGGGCGACCAGGGTGTCGCGGTCGTGGATCCAGGATCCCTGACCGTCCAGTGCACCTCGGCGCTGGCAGGCGTTGTCGTCGCCCAGGAACCACATGGCCGAGGAGGTGGTGGAGCGTCCGTGCACGCCCGTCATCTGCAGGCGTGTGAGGCCGAGCCGTCAGGGCCGCTATCACAATCAGAAGTTCAAGGCGATTGCCGAGAGCTTTGGGCTCGTGATCGAGCATGACGCGAAGATCGGATGGAGCGTTACGGCGCTCCCCGCGGGCGCAGCAGCTCACTACGCCGCCACGATCAGCAACCTTGACGCTGCGATCACCGCACACCGCCGCGCAGAGCTTCACGGAGCAGAGGGCGGCCGCAAGAGCAACAACAACGGCGCTGCGGCCGCGTGTGGCTGCGGCCGTAGGATCAGGGCGTCCCTCGCGGTGCTAGACGCTGGCCCCATCGTGTGCAGCCTCTGCGGCGACGAGTTCACCCCCGAGAACTGAAAGGCAAGCCCCCCCTTGACATTGACGGCAAGGGGGGACTAGATTAGAGTTATGAAAGCACAGAAGACGCGGGACGTCCTCAAGTACCTGAAAGGGCTCGGCTGGGTCTACCTCCGGGACGGCCAGGGAAGCCACGAGCTTTGGGGAATGCCCGATGAATCTGTCAAGGCGTCGATCCCGACCGGACACCGCGAGGTCTCCCCCGGGGTGCTGCGCCAGATCCAGAATGTAGGAGTCGAGTTGCCGCGCGAGTGGCGATGAGGAAGGAGAGCGCGATGAGCGCACGAACGTTCGAGGTTTCCGTCGAGCGCGAGGGCACCTGGTGGGTGTTCGAGATTCCCGAACTCGGCACTGGCGGCCAGGCGCGCAACCTTGCTGAGGTCGACTACGAGGCTCAGGGCGTCGCCGCGATGTGGCTCAACGTCTCCCCCGAGACAGTCGCAGTCAACGTCACTGTGAAGGGCCCAGAGCACGCCCTCAACGAGTGGGCGGCCGCCGAGCGCGACGAACAGGAAGCGCGAGTCGCGCAGGCCCGAGCTGCCGAGCGTCGCCGCTCCGTGGTGCGCGAACTCCGCGGGCAGCTCAGCGCCCCCGACGTCGGCCGCGTGCTCGGGATCAGCAAGCAGCGCGTCTATCAGATCGAGAAGACCGCCGACGCCGGCAAGACGATCGCCGGACACAAGGTCGCTTCGTAAGCTCAGCCGCGTAGCCAGCTATCTAGATAGCTCACGATCGCTTCACACTGAATCTAGCTAGGTAGATATCCAGATAGCTGTCTAGGTAACAAGATACCTAGACAGGTAGATAGGCAGGTAGATAGAATGCGCACCATGCAGACCCTGATGGTTTACAGCGAGGCGGGCGGCGTCAAGAAGACGACGACCGCGGTAAGCGTGGCGATGATCGCCGCCGAAGGCCACGAGGGGAGGGGGGCGGACCCAGACAAGGGACTGTTCGCGATTGCACCCGTCGCGCCTCGTCGGGTCGTGCTCATCGACCTCGACCCACGAGCTGCAGCCACGAAGTGGACTCGCACCGAGCCCGCGGAAGCGTGGCAGCATGTCGGCGCGATTCTGGGGGAGAAGGACGACGCCACGGGCTGGGCCGAAGACCTCGCCGTGCAGAGCGGCTGGAACGCGAATCTTCGCGTGATCCCCGCGGCTCGCGACCTCAGCAACCGAGAGAGCGAGCGAGACGACTACGCAGAGCTGCGACTCAAGCAGGCGTTAACAGGACTCGAGGCGGATCTAGTGGTGATCGACTGCGCGAACCGCCAGGGCGGCCCGCTGACCCTCTCGGCGCTGCACGCCTCCGAGGCGGTGCTGTACGCCGCCACGGCGAGCGATTCGGGTGTGGATGGGGTCACGGGCGCGCAGCGCACTGTAGAGGCTTACAGGCGGCATATGGCCGCTCTGGGCGCGGCGTCCGGGATCGAGGAAGCAGGAGTGGCCGTTACTCGTGACGGAACGGGCTTCCTGAGCTTCAGTGAGACGGATGCGATCGAGCAGATTCGCGAGCTGGCACCCGTCATCGAGCCGATCGTGCCGCATCTGTCGATCGTTCCCGAAGTGCGCATGGCGGGGGAGTGGTACGGCGGATATCGCAAGGGCCAGGCGGTGCGAGACGCGTACGCCGCAATCGTGGGAAAGGTGATCCGATGAGCATGCAAGACCGACCCGAGCGACCGGCACGAACGAAGCCCCGCCCGCCTGCAGATGCCGGCGTTGATCCCATCGACTACCGGCCCAAAGCGCCGGCCCCGTCGACGACCACAGCCCCGAGCGTGCCTGATGAGGGCAAGGGTGAGCAGCCGCCCGCGGCAGCACCGAAGGTGGAAGCTCCGCCCGTAGCAGTCCCGGCCGCAGCGCCGGCCGCCGTCGTTCCCGAGCTGGATATCACCGTGCAAAGCGGCATCCGCTGGTCACCCGACACGGAGAACACGATCAGGGCAGCGAAGGCCCGCACGGGCAAGACGCGCAGGGCGCTCGTCGAAGAAGCAATCGCCCAGGTGTGGGGGAGTTGACACGTACGTGTCAACCACGGCGCCAGGAGGACAGCACAAGGGCGGGGCCGCTACGGCGGCCCCGCCCTTTCGTGTGTCTCAGCGCAGAACCCAGCTGACGAACGCCAGCAGCTCGGTTGTCACCTTTTCGCGCTGCGCGACGTAGACCGGGTGCCGTCCGGAGCGCTCGGATTCTTCCAAGCTGCCGACCACATAGCCGAGCGCTTCGAGCTCGCGCAGTGCGTCGATCGTCGTGCTTACGGATAGGCCGGTAGCGGCGGAGATGCCCGCCCGCGTCGCCGGCCCCTCGCTGAGCAGGAACCGCAAGCAGCTCAGACGCGATTCGTTCTGCACCGCCCGATGCGCTGCCGCGGGCTCACCCGTAAGACCGGGGATCAGGGGGCGACGGGGCATGCGCTCCATTCTGCCAGCCGTGCTGTCATCACTGTCACTCATCATTATGCCCTTCCAAGCTTACGGATTATTCGTTAGGCTGATTGTACGGCAGCCGGCCAGGCGGCCGATCCTGACTGTCATAGGTTCGGGTTATCATGTTGAAAAACGCAGGGGGTGCGCATGGCTGAGAACGCCAAGGGGTCCGCGGAATTCCGCGGGGCTGAAAGAGTCCAGGGATACAGCGAAGCGATCGGAGCGGAGGATGCCGATACTTCGGTATCTCGCCCCGCTGCCGAAACGGAACTTGTCCCCCTAATGGGGGACAACGCGAATAACGCGCAAGTCCCATCATCCGAGCAGCTGCTCGCACGACTGAGTGGCGGGGGAGAGGATGAAGAACTCGCCATGATCGTCCGCGGCTCGCAGGCTGCGGAGCGTGAAGAGGACGCCGCCGCACCAGCTGCCGGCCCCGGCGATCTGCGGTTGCGTAACCGTGAGCGGCCGGCCGATGTGCCGTCGCTCGGCTGGAACAAGTTCCTTCGGACTCTGGGCCTCAAGCCCAAGCCGAATGCCGCTGAGCTGGCGGCCGCCGACCTCGGCCGCGCGCGGTCGCTGATCCGTCTTTCGACATGGCCGCGCAGCGTCGGCATCCTGGTCGCGAACCCGAAAGGGGGCGTCGGTAAGACGCCGCTTTCCCTTCTGACGGCGGGCGTGCTCGCGAACATCCGCGGAGGCGGCACGATCGTTCTCGAAGTCTCGGACGACCCCGGCGCGCTCGCAGTGAGAGCAGAGGGGCCGGCCGCTGCCGGCGTCGCGGAGCTGCTGCGCGACATGGACGAGATTCGAGGGGCCGGCCAGCTCGCCGGCTACATCGCGCAGCAGACGTCATACGCGGCCGTCATCGGCACCGCAGGCGATCGCGAAGCACTCACGGGGGAGGACGTGAAGCGCATGGCAGCGCTCACGGATACCTACTACCCGGTGCGTGTGATGGACTCCGGTAACCAGCCGTCAAGCGATGCCTTCCACGGCGCGCTAGAGGTCACCGACGTTCTCGTGATCCCCGTGCTCGACGCGCTGCCCGAGCTCAACGGGGCGATGCAGCTGCTTCGTCACCTGCACAAGCTCGGCGGCCGCGCGGCCGACCTTGCCCGGTCGGCAATCATCGTGCGGATGCACGACGGCCGTACCGAGGATCCCGAGGTACGTTCCTACGCCGATCAGCTCGTGGAAACAGCTGGCGTCGGAGCCGTCGTGCACGTGCCGTTCGATCCGCACATCGCGCAGCGGACCACGCTCAGCTTCGGCCAGCTCAAGCCGGCAACTACAGCCGCGATCACCCAGCTCACCGCGGTGATCGTCTCCCAGCTCAACGCAGCACTCCGAAAGGCAGAATGACCATGAACAACCCGATTGACGGGATCATCCCGGACTTCACCATCTTCGGTGCCGAGTTCACCAACATCTGGCAGAAGCTGTTCGCCGGCCTATGGGGCCTCGCGATCATCGCTGCAATCGTCTTCCTCATCATGGGCCTGTTCAAGCTCGGATCGAGCGGCGAGACGAACCCGCAGGGCGTCGCGGAGGCCAAGAAGCAGATCATCCGTTCCGCCGTCGCTCTCGGCGGCCTGGTGGCTCTCGGCGTCATCGTCGGCGCGGTTATCGCGATCGCATCATGAGCACGCAGCCCGCCGCCCGCCGCCGCTGGCCCTGGTACGTCCTGGGCGCAGCGGTCTTCGTCATCGTGGCCGTCGTCGGGCTCGTGTTCTTCACCACGCGCGGCGGCAGCCCCGAGGCCACCCCGCGCCCCACAGCCCCGGCGACGCCCTCCACGTCGGCACCCCCTGCCGTGGAGGGTGTCGACGGTTGTCTAGCCGGCGACGCACGGGCACCACAGACCGTGCTCGACGCTCAGGAGCAGGCACCGCAGACCCCAGAGGGCGCGGTGTCATTCGTCGCCACGTTCTCGCGCTGGGCCGCTCAGAAGCCGGTAGTGCCGGCCGATGAGGTCGCGCAGCTCGACGGCGTGGTGACAACGCTTCCTGACCTGGCCGGCGACGTCGCATCGGCAGACGAGTTCGAAGCCGCTCAGTTCCGCGTTACGACGCTGAACGGGTACTACCGGATCGAGAGCGTCAGTGACACGCGCGTTGTCGTGACGCTGATGCTCCCTCTCGTGATTAACGAGGCCGTCGATCCGACGCTGCGCTACATGCCGTCTGTAGCGGTCGAGTGGACTGACCGCGGATGGGTCATCGTCGAGAACGTCGACACCCCCGACAAGACGTCGCTTGGCACAACGGGCGTGGCATTCACAGGAGGGTGCTGACCCATGCGTTCTCTGAACATCATCGACGACATCGGGAACCTTCCTGATGTGATCGGCGGTGTCGTCAACTTCTGGTCAGACCCGTGGGGCAACATGTACGCGGCCGGTCGCGAGGCCGTCATGAGTCTTGCCGGCACGGTCATTCCCGCGATCACCGAATCGACGCTGCCAGACCTCACGCTGCCGAGCTTCCTCAGTGCATACGCGGTGTCGTTCGCGCTGTCGATCCTGGTTGCGATTCTGCTCCTGGTGGGCCAGTTCGTCCGCACCGCCAGGGGCCGGATGAGCGGCGAAGAGCTATTCGAGTCCGTCGCCATGTATTTCCCCGGATTCCTCGTCGGCATCAGCTTCGGTCCCGCGATCGGCGTGATGTTCGTCGAGCTGATCCGGGCGCTCTCGCGCAGCATCATCGAGTGGACGTACGGCGGAACCGTCCTCGAAATGGTCGACACCTTCGGCAAGGTGGCACTTGAAGACCCGTCCCTGATCGCAGGCGGCGCGTACATCGCGTTCCTGATTATCTGGGCCATGGCGATCGGCCTGCTGATCGTCGTGTGCCTGTTCGTCTTCCAGCTCGTCATCCTCTACTTCTCGGGCGTACTTATCCCGCTCGCCGTGGTCTACGTCGTCGACCAGCAGCGCCGTAGCGGCGGCATGGCCGCGGTGAAGATCTGGATAGGGCTACTGCTCATCCACCCCACGCTGTTCTTCATGCTCGGGTTTGCCTTCCGACTCACCATCGACTCGATCGGGCAATGGGGCGACGACGGCTTCAAGAACCTGGTCATGCTGCTCGTGGCGATGATCGCTATCTTCCTGGCCGAAATCGCTCCCTTCGTTCTCGTCTCGTGGGCCACCAAACATCTAGCCGGCCAATCGTCATCCGGCAGCGCATCTCCCTCAATGCCGATCGGGGCGCAATCCCTTGCATCGGCACGCAACAGCGGCGGCTCGACCGCCGCCCCGCGCTCGGCCCAAGCCGTTCGTGCGAACGCCACGCCGGCCAACGCCCAAGGGGCGACGGCGAGTATCGGGGCAAAGGGAGTATCGGGCGGTGGCGCAGCTGCCGGCCGCGGTGCAGCCCAAGCAGGTACAGCCACCGCCGGCCGCGGAGCAGCTGCGACCGCCAGCAAGGCAGCTGGGCCAGCCGTTGCCGCAGGCGCGGTCGCCCTCCAGGGTGCGAACACCGTAGGCCGCAAGGTCAACGAAACCGCGCACACTCCGGTGGGAGCCCCGCCGACGCTTGGAAAGGATCGCCCCGAATGAACGAGCAGGAACAGGCTGAGCAGCAGCGCGGCGTCTTTATTCTCGGGGGAGAGGGCAGCCACCGCGGATTCTGGGGAGAGAAGGCCAAGGGCCGCGGATGGGGCGTCGTCGTCATCCTCGTCATCGCCTTCATCTTCGTGCCCTCCTTCGGCTGGCCGCCGATCGTCCTAGGCGTCCTCGCCGCAGGCGTGCTCGTGCTGATCACCAGCGCCACGCACAACGGATCGATTCTCGAGCGACGGGTACGGCGGAAGCGTCACCGCGAGTCTGTGAAGACCCGCAGCGGCGACTACCACCCCTTTGACCAGCAGCGCGTCACGATGCTCACGGCCGCACTGGAACAGACGGCGAAGACCAAGGACAAAGGCGAGCGCGCAGCACGGGTCGAATGGGCCCGCGAGCTGGCCGCCATGCGGGCAACGCCGGACGGCGCAGACGGCATGGGCTGGCTGCAATCAGCTCGGGGAATCCCGGGTATCGCCTGGCACGGCCCCGTAGGCGAAGACCCCTACCTCTCGGTCGCATTCGCGGTCAGCGGGCAGCTCCGAGGCATGGAATCGCCAGACTCGACCCTCCGCAAAGCGGAGGGATTCGGCGCACTGCTCGCCGGCCGCGCGGCGCCAGGTTCGCTGCTGCGCTTCGTCCAGCCGGTGACCCGCATTCTGCCCGCCGACACGGCGCTGCAGGAATGGTGGGTCATGACCAACATCGACGACGAAGCGCCCGAGTGGGCCAAGAAGTCCTACGAGGAAGTGCTGATCGCGTCGAGCGCAGGAGCAATGGTGCAGCGACACTACGTCGTCGCGAGCTGGCCCCTCAACGCACGCTTTGCCGAGAAGGCACGCAAGTTCGGAGAGGGCCGCGACGGCTGGCGGCGGCTCATGGCCGCCGAGATTGAGTCCGCGCAGCGTGGTCTGCACGACGCCTACTTCGGTGAAGCCGTGGCACTTACGGCACGTGGCACCACGGCGGTGATCCGGCACATGCAGAACCCCAGCCGACCGCTCGACCTGGTGCGCGATCTCGCACCGACCGACCTCGGAGAGCGCGCCCGCGGGGGCGAGTTCTCCGCACATGTCGTCGAGGGCATCGACCCTGAGACGGGCGCACCGGTCGAGTGGTGGCACCGCACCGCGGCGATCCGCGCCGATCACCTTTCCGTGGCGCAGCGCACCCCGCTGTGGCTGCTGCCGCTGCTCACCGGAAGCAAGCTCGATGTGATCCGAACCGTGAGCTTCCACATCGAACTGATCCCGGCATCCGAGGCTCGGCGCGCAGCTCGCAAAGACCTGGTGGCCGACATGGCTACTGAGCACGCGCAGACGGCAGGCGGCCGCATTCCGCTCGACGAGGGCAGCGTGCGCGTTCTCGCGGCGCAGCGTCGCCGTAACGACCTCGCAGAAGGCGGCGGCCACCACGGCACCAATTGGATCGGGTACGTCACGATCACGTCGGACAGCAAAGAGCAGCTGGCCTTGGACAGCCGCGAGCTGGAAGAGCTGTGCGACACCGACGCCGGCATTCACCGGCTCGAATGGCTCGACAGCTACCAGTCCGCAGCGAGCGGGCTCACCTGGCCGATCGGTCGCGGAATCAAGCCCGACGAGCCCACATGGGCTGCGCGCACCATGCGCATGCTCGCAGGCAAGGGAGAGAAGGAGGCGATCTCGTGAGCGACACCACAGCATCCGGGCGGCGCTCACGTCGACAGGCACAGGCCGTCGACGTCGAGGAAACGCAGCCCGTCGAGAATGTAGCCGGCGAAATCTCGCCGTACGAACTGCCAGGGCCAGCACGGCGCACGAACGTACGAAAAGCACGGCGCGGCTACTACGCCCCGAAACTGCCCGGAGCGCCGTCGACGACACGACAGGCCACCGTTCTGAACACCGCTCTCATCGGCCCCTCCACGGGCACGCAGGGCGTTGCGAACGGTCGCGACGTCCTGTCGCACAACCTGGTCACACACGACCCGGTGACTGCCTACAACTCAGTGCCGAGGCTGATTTCCTCCCCCAACACGGTTGTGGTTGGGGGAGTGGGTGGCGGTAAGTCGAGCTTCGTCAAAACGGTCTGCGTGATCCGGCCTCTCGTGATCCGCTACCGTCGCGCCGTCATCTTCGACAAGAAGAACCGCGGCGGCGAGGGTGAGTACGCCGAGCTGGTGCGCGAGTGGGGACAGGGCGAACCGATCCGGTTCACCCAGGACGGTTCAGGCTCCCGCCTGAATCTGCTCGATCCGCTCATCGTGAGTCAGATCGGGGACGCCGGCACCTACCGTCTGCTGCACGCGATCATCCGTATTGCCCGTGACGGGGCGCAGCTCGACGTCTGGGATGAGAAGGCAGCTCGCGCAGCCCTGTCCGAGACGCTCGCGACGTTTGACGCCGGCCGCATCGCCACACTGGGCGATATCCTCCCGTGGCTCGGCCGCGTCGACGCGGGCGACGACGACATGTCGCCAGCCTCCCGCGATCGGCTGCACCAAGCCGGCCTCGGCATCCGCTTCACTCTCGAAGGACTGTTGGACGAGTACGGCGGGCTGCTTGACGGCGAGACGAGCAAGGGCGTCGACCTGACAGGCAAGCTCACATCGTTCGATATCTCGCAGCTGCCCGCCGAAGGGCCGTCATCGAACGTCATCCGCGCGATCGGTAACCAGTGGATGCTAGGCCGACTGCGCACCGATCCGGGCTGGCAGACGACATGCATCAACGAGGAAGGCTGGGACATGGTCGAGGGACCGGCCGCCCACCTTCTGAAATCGAATCAGAAGCTCTCGCGCGGGCTCGGGCTGAACAACGTCTTCGTGTTCCACAAGGGAACCGATATCCCGAAGGACTCACCCGGACAGACCGTCATCAGTGAAGCGCAGTCGATCTACGTTTTCCGGCAGGACCGGAAAGACGACGCCGATTGGGCCGTGCGCACGTTCGGTTTCGATCCCAGCACCGCTGAGGTCTTACAGACGCTCCAGCCCGGTCACTTCGTCTTCAAGTATGGATCTGTGCCCGAGACGCACGTGCAGCACGTCCGTTCCGACATCGAGGTCACCCTGACCGACACCGACGAGGGGATGCGCGGCGACGCCCGCAAGGTGCAGTAATGAAGTCGTTCGGCCTGGCGGTGCTCGGCGGCATCCTTGCCGTCGCTCTCGGCGTGACCTTCCTGTTGGCATCGGTGCAGCGCAGCGACGCATCGACATGCCTCGCGGACCCGTCGAACTACCCCGCTGAGGGCATCAACGGCTACAAGGGTGACCAGCTCGCCAACGCGGCCGCGATCATCGGAGCTGCACAGCAGCTCTCGCTCGGCGAAGACGCGCAGATCATCGGCGTCATGACGGCGATGGGCGAGAGCAGCCTCAAAAACATCACCTACGGCGACGACATCAACGGTGTCGTGAACCCTGACGGAACCCCGACCAGTAGCATCGGCCTGTTCCAGCAGCAGGATTGGTGGGGGAGCGTTGAAGACCGCATGGACCCCACCAAGTCCGCAACGCTGTTCTTCGGCCGCCTCGTCGCCGTCGACGGCTGGCAGGACATGGAGCCCTCACACGCGATCTGGCGCGTACAGATCAACTCCGACAAGAACCACTACGCGAAGTACGAAACGGACGCTACGGCGATCGTGGAGGCTCTCAGCGGCCCGTGTGGATCGGGCGACTGGATTGTGCCGGCCCGCGGCACCGTCTCCGGTGTCTTCGGAGACAGTCGAGGCGATCATGCGCACATGGGAACCGACCTCGCGGACGGCACCTGCGACGGCCCGATCTGGGCCGCATCCGCAGGCGTCATCGACAACACCGGGGAGAACAAGGGCGGCGGCGGGTACATCTGGATCAAGCACGCCGACGGCGTGATGACCGGATACTTCCACATGAAGCCGATCAACTTCATGGTGGTCGAGGGGCAGGCCGTGCAGGCCGGCGACCAAATCGGGAAGGTCGGCAACGAGGGCAATTCGTACGGCTGCCACCTGCACTACGAAGTGAAGGTGGACGGCGAGTACGTGAACCCGCAGACCTTCATGGAAGGCCTCGGCGTCCCCCTGCCGCGCTAGCACGATGCCCCCGGAACTGCTCAGCTACCTGGCCGGCGTCGTCACAGCCGTAGCCGGCGTGGGGATCATCGGCCTGTTCCGGCGCTCCCGCCGAGCTGCACGAGCCCGCGCACGCGAGCAGCAGCGGCGACAGGATGCCAGAGCCCGACACGACCGCCACGAGGCACAGAAGGCCCGCGTGCGGTTCATACCAACCGAAAAGCTCGAGGACGATTCATGAGCGACGACAACGACGTCTGGGCCGTCGACGACTGGGTGCCGGCAGATGTGAAACGCCGCAGCACCCGCGCTCTCGCCACAGTGCTGACGCTGACTATCATCGGCGGCGGGCTCTACCTCGCCGGCATCGTGACGATCCGGTCAGCTCTCGGGTGGCCGCTGTTCGTGAGCGGGCTGCTGGTGCTGCTCGCCGTCATCGTCCTCGTGACCGCAGCAAACCCATATCGGAGGGTCAGCGGCGACGCGGAACTACCCCGACACATCTTCCACCTCTCGCCCGAGCGATGGGACGAAGGAGCCACCGTCACGCTCGCAGTGCAACGGTGCCGCAAGAAGCAGTTCATCGCTGAGAACCGCTGGGGCAAGCGATCCCGGCT
This sequence comes from Microbacterium sp. Nx66, assembly GCF_904066215.1. NCBI lineage: Bacteria > Bacillati > Actinomycetota > Actinomycetes > Micrococcales > Microbacteriaceae > Microbacterium > Microbacterium sp. Nx66. The sequence continues at coordinate 7,114 of NZ_LR880475.1, read as the reverse complement.
CGTCTACTTCTTCCCGCAGCGCCCGACGCGCCAGCAAGCGCTAGGGCAGACGCTCTCCGGTCGACGACGCCCCCGATATCTTTACGAGCTTGAAGTGCTGTCACCCTTCGACGCGGTGTACGAGCGCGTAGCCGCCAGAGCCACCACGGAGGACCTCACCGCGCGCGTGGTGCGCAGACAGCCCGCGCCCGCGTGGTCGCGGCGCCGTCTTTGACACGTAGGTGTCAATTGACTCTCACGACAGCGCCCCAAATCCTGCATCGAAGGGCTTGGGGTTGCGCTCCCCAGGTTCGCGGTCGACGCTGCCGACGGCGTCCAGTGCCTCGCCGAGTCGGGTGCGGTCCTCGCCACGGAGTGTGATGAGCCGCCACGTCGGCATTCGCGAACCATCCGAAGAACCTGTCGGCGCCGGCCGCGTCGAGAAAGATGTTGGCCCCGGGCCGAACTGGTTCGCAGTTCGCCCTTGGGTATGGTCCTCCCTTGGACGTCCTTGGAGGCGATCGAGCACAGGCACCGCCCCAGCGCGAACGCCGCCAGCCCGACCAGGATCACGACCCCGGCGACCAGGCCCTGCCCGAGCGCGGCGGTTCCGGCGATCACTCCCGCCGAAGCGGCCTGCACCAGAGCGCCGGAGATGAACACCCACTTGCGGAACCGCACACGGACGATGAGTGGCGTGAGGAACGCCTGCGGGAGCATCGAGAGCGACTCGCGGATCGGCACCAGTAGGCCCGTCAGCGCCACGGGAACGCCGAGGGCGTTGAACAGCCACGGCAGCACGGTCGAGGCGTTGACGATCTGATCGCCCGAGGACTGGAGCGCGTTGGCGGCCACCAGTCGAAGTCCATTGGGCGCGAGATTGCGTCGCACCTCAGGATCGAGCTCCTGCTCGGCCCGCTTGTCCCGGTGCAACACCGCCGAGTAGATCCGCTCCCCAGCGCTCATACCCGGGAATCTAGACCGCGCCCGCGACATCCGCGAGACCTCTGTTCGACGCTCGCGTCTGCGCGCGGAACTCCATCCGTTATGCCCGTGTGCGCATAGTCCCACGACACGTCGGGCGGGCTGGTAGCGTGTAGCGCATGGCCGCCGCGCAGCGCATGCCTCTGACGCCGTTCGTCGACGTTCTGCCGTTGCCCGAGCGCCTGCTCGCGCGCGATCACAACGGCCGTCTGACTGTGCGGATCCGTACCGGCTCACACAGCTTCCATCGCGATCTGCCCCGGTCGCGTGTGTGGGGCTACGACGGCACGCTCCCAGGCCCGACGATCGAGGCTGAGCGCGGCCACCCGGTCCGCGTCGAGTGGCGCAACGAGCTTGACGGCGGGCTGCCCGTCATCGTAACGATGGCCGGCGACGAGGTCGACGCCGACGGTGTGCCTGTGCAGTGCAGTCCCGGTCTGAGCGGCGGCACGCCGGACCCGCACGCCGCGGCGCTGACGGGACACTCGGTCGTGCACCTGCACGGTGGCCTGACACCGGCCGTGTACGACGGCTGGACCGAGAACCTCTTCGCACCCGGCCAGCTCGCCGTATTTGACTACCCGATGGACCAACGCGCGACGCTGCTCTGGTACCACGACCACGTGATGGGCGTCACTCGGTTCGACGTATACGCCGGGCTGGCGGGACTGTGGATCATCCGCGACCAGCGCGAACGTGACCTCGGGCTGCCCGAGGGACCACCGTACGAGGTGCCGCTGCTGCTGCAGGACCGTAACTTCGGACTCGACGAGGGCGGTCGGCTGACCGGCCAGCTGGTGCACAAGACCGACCCTGGGGTGATGGAGGCCTTCGCGCCGTTCACGGTCGTCAACGGCAAAATCTGGCCTATCCTCGACGTCCAGCCCGCCACGTACCGCTTCCGCGTGCTCAACGGCTCCAACGCCCGCACCTTCCGGCTCGTGCTGCTGCGAGACGGCGTGCCCGAATTCGATCGCATCACTCAGATCGGCACCGACTCGGGCCTACTCCGCGAGCCCGTCGCGCTGCCACCCGACGGGCTGGTCCTCGCCTCAGCCGAGCGCGCCGACCTGCTCGTCGACTTCTCGGACCTTCAACCGGGCACCGAGCTCACGCTCTACAACACCGCCGGCGCTCCGTTCGATGGCGCGCCCTTTCCCGCCGCTGATGCCGCCGATGCCGCGGATCTCGACGCGCTGCTGCCGTACCCCCAGGTCATGCGTTTCCGTGTCGTCCCGGGCCCGGTCGCGCACCGTCCGGTGCCCCGCGAACTGGCGACCGACTTCGCCCTGCCAAAACCCGAGGAGCTGGACGCGGCGCCGCGGCGTGCCATCGCGCTTGTCGAGCGCGAGTTCGAGGACGTACCCAACATGCTGACCATGCGTGAGCTCGCCGTTGTCGACGACGAGGACGAGACGACCGGTCCGCTGATCACCCTCACCGACGGCGACCACACGACGCGCTACCGCGCGGTTGCCGCCCACTTCGAGGACACCGCCACGTTCTTCCCGATGCTCGGCCAGTACGAGATCTGGCAGCTCATCAACCTCACCGATGACACGCACCCCATCCACATCCACCTCGATCCCTTCCAGGTCCTCGCGCGCCGGCCCATCGGCTGGGAGATCCCCGACGACGGCATCGGCGATCTCGACCTCAGCGCGCGGATCACTCTCGGTCGCGACCCCGACGACGAGCTCGACCACGTCATCGACGCCAACGAGCGCGGGCTCAAAGACACAGTCCGCGTCAACCCCCACGAAATCGTCGAGATCGCCGTCCGGTTCCACGCCTACAGCGGCCGCTACATGTACCACTGCCACATCCTCGAGCACGAGGATCGCGATATGATGCGGCCCTTTGTGACCATGCCTCCCGAACTCATGCCGTTCATGGCGTGACCCTGGCACGTCAGGAGCGCCAGGGAATACAATCGATTCGCCATGTTGAAGTGGGAGACGGGCAGCCACTTCTGCTGGCCCTGCACTGTACGACGCGCCAGGCCCGCGAACATCGAATCTGCTGGGCGCCCGTTCGCGTTTGAGAAGGAGTACGAGAATGGCTATTCAGGATAAGGTCGCATTGGTCACCGGAGCCGGGCAGGGGATCGGGCGCGGCATCGCGCTTCGTCTCGCCGCCGACGGTTTTGACATCGCCGTCGCGGACATCGAGCCGCAGCGCGAGAAGGGTGATTCGGTCGTCGCCGAGATCGAGCAGCTGGGCCGAAAAGCGGTCTTCGTCGCTGCGGACGTGTCGAAGCGCGACCAGGTCGTTGCCGCTGTCGACGCAGCCGCCGAACAGCTCGGCGGGTTCGATGTGATCGTCAACAACGCCGGCATCGCCCAGATCAAGCCCGTACTCGAGATCACCGCCGAAGAGCTCGATCAGATCTTCCGGATCAACGTCGACAGCGTGGTCTGGGGCATCCAGGCGGCCGCAGCGAAGTTTGAACAGCTCGGTCACGGTGGAAAGATCATCTCCGCGGCATCCATCGCGTCGATCCAGGGGTTCCCCATCCTCAGCGCGTATTCGGCCTCGAAGTTCGCCGTTCGCGGCTTCACCCAGGCGGCCGCGCAGGAGCTCGCTCCGAAGGGCATCACGGTGAACGCTTACGCGCCCGGCATCGTCGGCACCGGCATGTGGGAACTCATCGACGCCGAGCTCAGCAAGATCAACGGCAAGCCACTCGGCCAGAACCTCAAGGAAAACGTGGAGGGCATCGCGCTCGGCCGCATCGAGACCCCCGAGGACGTCGCGAAGGTCGTGTCGTTCTTCGCCGGCCCCGACTCGGACTACGTCACCGGCCAGGTGCTTCTCGTCGACGGCGGCATGCTTTACAACTGAGTCATCACTGACCGTCTCACCACCCGCCGCGCGTCGGCGTGTGACCCTCCCGGGCGCCCTCCGGTATCGGCAGCTCAGCCCGCAGACCGAGCAGTCGGAAAGGCCTCGTGAAGATCAGACGAAGTCACGACCGGATCGTACTCACCTGCCCCTCGACGCGACCTGCGTCGGGGGGCTTTTTCGCGCCCACAAATCGGCGCCCAGTGGTGCAGCCACCTCGATACGCCTGTACTGAATTACGTATCGAACGCGTCAGCCGCAACCTCCGCGAGCTCGAGGTCAGGGCGCGCACGCACGTCCGGCGGGTTCTGCCTGCCGGGACGCTCACCGCGCGTCGAGGGCTCCCGGCGAATGTGGTGTTCGCAGCCGCCTTGTCCATGGCGTTCTTCACCGCAGACCTGTTCATTCCGCTCGCCCTTACCAGCGTGCGAGGGATCAGCGCTACACTCGCCGGGATCGTCCTGACCGCAGGCATCATCGGGTGGACCGCCGGCGCCTATGCCCCCGCCCGGCTCCTGAAGTGGGGCATGACCAAGGGGGGCATCGCGCGCCTCGGAGCGATTCTCGTCATCGCGGGTTTGACGGTGATCGGTGCCGTGATCCTCACCACCGTCCCCGTCCCCGTCGCCGCCGTGGGCTGGATCATCGCCGGGCTCGGCGCCGGTCTCGGTTTCACGATCAACTCCATCGCCGTCCTCGATGATGCCGCTGGCACGGTCGGGCGCGCCTCATCGCAGATGGAGCTCGGCAACCAGGCCGGCATCGCCATCGGCACCGGGCTCGCCGGTGCCCTGGTCGCCACCATGGGCGCCACTGCAGCCGGACTAAGCGGCGTCCTCGTCGTCGCTGGGGCCGGCGTCGTACTCGCTCTCCTCGCCTCCACGAGGTTCGCCGAAACCCACCCACCCTTGACTCCCCCCGAAAGATGATGCTGACTTGGACTCGAAGTCCGAGCACGAAAGGAGAACACAATGACCATCAACGACATCGGGCCCCGCCCGAACGCGTTCGACATCGAAGAGGCCACCCGGCGGAACGAGAACTACCGCAGCGTGGCGTGGACCGGGAAGTATTTGCAGGTCACGCTGATGTCTATCCCGGTCGGGGAGTCCATCGGCCTGGAGGTCCACCAGAACACCGATCAGTTCCTGCGCCTCGATGCCGGACAGGGCAGGGCCGTCATGGGCCCGGCCAAGGACCGGCTCGACTTCGAGCAAAACGTCTCGGATGGGTGGTCTGTCCAGGTCCCCGCCGGCACCTGGCATGACGTGATCAACACTGGCGACGAACCGCTGCGCCTCTACGCGATTTATGCCCCGGTGCACCACGCACCTGGCATCACCCAGAGAACCAGCGACAAGGCAGAACAAGACGAAGCGACCGGTAAGGACGAGCCTCCCGCATGGACCGTCCAGCCCGAGGACAGCGCGCCGGACGAGCACGCCAACTGACGTCTACTTGTGTCACCGCTCCGTAAGGATGTTGCGGACGAGGATCGTCTTGGTCCACCCCGGGCAGCGCGCCCCGCCGCCGCGTGAAGACATCGGCCGGTCTCGACCGGCCGATGTCTTCACGCTCCCGCCCCTCACGCTGGTAGGTCTGACGATCACGGATGTCGAGGACCTCGACTGGGCCTCGTGTCAGAGTGTCGGCAAGGCCGCATGGTTCCTCGGGCAGGCCAACACTGTGCCCTGTCTGCGACACCGTGCGATCACAGAACGCCGCCACAAAGCGTCAAACTCCACACGCATGCGAACGATGCATCTGGCGGCGGAGAAAGCGGGTGCCCAGAAGCCGCTGGCAAAAATTTCACCGAGCTAAGAGGACGCCCGCCGAAAACGATCGTTTTCGGTGACCAGCGTGCTGAACGAGTGGCAGGCTCGGAGAGTAAGCCGAACGGGGACAGATAATAGGTACGAGCTTGAGCCAAGCTGTGTCGGCCAGCTTGGTTCCCGTAAGGCCGAGCAACCCCACGCACGATGACATTCGAACATCGGAAATGCTATGCAAAAGACCTCACTCATCGCCCTCGCGCGACACGAACTCTCTCAGGCGAAGGAAGCGTCCAGTGGTAGAAGCGCGAAGACCGTCTTCGGAGGACACGAGCATCAACTCCGACAAACGCTTATTGCTCTCAAGGCCGGCGAAAGCCTGGCTGAGCACGAAAGCTCCGGAGAGGCAACCCTGCAAGTCCTCGAGGGCCGCGTCCTGCTCAGATTCGGAGACCTGTCGTGGAACGGATCTCCCGGTGACCTCCTCATCATCCCGGACGGGCTCCACTCACTCGACGCCATCGAGGACTCAGTCATCCTCCTGACCGTCGTTAAGAAGCACTGAAGCAGGTTGCGTACGGATCGTGGGAACTCCGCAGTACGGCCGATCGTCGACGAACACACCCGGGAGTGCATCGGCGGCCTCGTGGAGCGCTCGATTACCGCCGACCGACTCACCGCCCACCTCGAGGACCTCGTCGCCGCCCGGGGCGCCCCGGCGGTGCTCAGGTCGGACAACGGGCCGGAGTTCATCAGCGAGGCGATGGCCGACTGGGCCGGCACCCGCACCGGCCTGTCCTACATCCCTCCGGGCTCGCCGTGGCGCAACGGGTACGTCGAGTCGTTCAACAGCCGGATCCGCGACGAGTGCCTCAACATCAACAGCTTCTACTCGCTGCTGCACGCGCAGGTCATCATCGGCGACTGGAAGGACGAGTACAACCACCACCGCCGGCACTCCTCGCTCGGCTACCTACCCCCAGCCGAGTACGCTCGACAGTGCACCCATCAATGGAAACCGACGACTCACAGAACGTCCGGACCGAATGAAGGGGGCGGCTCACGATCACAGGCGCCCGGGGCGCAGACGTCACCATGCCACTCCCGCTGCACCTCGACTGCATGGCGTCCTTGACGGCGACCGGCCCGCGGGGATCGCAAGCAGCTCGGAGCCTGGCGGCTGCCTCCGGAGCAACCGCGCTGCCAGTCCCATCGGACGGCGATGCCCGGCGACGCGCTACGGAAGGTGCCTGCGCCAGCTCAGAGCGACGATGCTGAAACTGATGAGCGCAAGAACCGCGCCGATGACGAACATGACCGTGTACGGGAGCCACGCACCCACTAGCGCAAGAACGGCCGGGATGAAGAATCCGATGTAGGTCAGCGAGTAGTACACGGCCGTGAGCCCCGCGAGATCGTCGGGGCCGGCGATACGCTGGATCTCGCGGAGACCACCAACGAGCAAGAGTCCATACGCAGCCCCGAGCGCGGCAGCGGCGACGACGACCCACGCCAACGAGTCGAGACCGACCGCG